>NZ_JAUBSB010000004.1:218187-224781 GCF_036702135.1 Microcoleus sp. LAD1_D3
AAAAGGAAAAAAAACAAGTTTCCGCCATTAACTATCTATTTTCCTTGGCAAATTATCAATTGCCAAACGCCAATTCCCCTGAAAGTTTGGCACGCTGGCAAAATAGTATTGAAAAGTCGATCGTCCATATACTCAAGCTGCTTTCGCGCGACACCAACCGCTTGCTGCAACAGTCGGGAATCTTGCCGAGTCAATTGCCAGAACCGGTTCTAGAAGCTGCTTCTGGTGCTGAATCCTCCGGCGATAGTGTTGCCGGGCCGCCTAACTTATTAAACTTAATCATTGAAACCGATGCCTCATCAGCATCGCGAAAATTGGCGGCAACCTTGGGTAGTAGGGCGCTGCACATTACAGCGATTAAACTGCGGCTATCGGAAATAGAGTTTGCCGATGCGGGAACCTCGGCTTGGCGCCAGCAAATTCGTAACCTATCTGTAAAGTTGAACTCGCTGGGCCGCGATTACCAGAAAAAGCAGCGGGAACTCGCTGTGGTGGAGGCTGAGTCGGCTTGGCGATCGAGTTGGTTTGAAGATTAGTCAGTTGTCAATTGACAGTTGTCAGTTGTCAATTGACAGGTGTCAGTTGTCTGGAATTCTTGAGCTATGATTAATAACTAATGACTAATGACTAATGACTAATAACTAATGACTAATGACTAATAACTAATGACTGATGACTAATAACCAACCCGAATGGCAGCGATTGCAAAAAGCTCTTTCAGTAGAAGCCGATCGCGGATTTAACGACATCCAAGGCAGTCAATACCGCTTCAGCGAGTTTCTGGGCCTGAGTTTGAGACAACTTGCAGGTGCTGTGGTCGCTTCTGCGCGCGATCGAGCCAGACAACTAGCCGCTGAATTTGACATCTACCCTCAGAAAGATCTCGAAGAGCGCCAACATTCGATCGCCATTACGGTCAGTTTTCTGAGGCAAATGGAGCAAGTTTGGGAACAAGAAACTCGCCACCAGCAAGAACCAGCAAGACAAGTCAGACCCGCAAACTCTTCCGAAACAACCGCCCCAACAGTTTCCGTTCCCCGAACTGCACCCCTGAGTACAGCACCCCCACCGCCCAGCCTGACTCTCGACCAACAGTTAACCCGCGTCACCGGCATTGGCCCCGCCAACGGCAACCGCCTGGTAAAACTGGGTTTATACACTGTATATGACTTGCTTTACTACTATCCACGCAACCACATCGACTATGCAAAGCAAGTACAAATTCGCGAGCTAGTAGCCGGGGAAACTGTCACTTTAATCGCAGAAGTAAAGCGCTGCAATTGCTTTTCTAGTCCTAAGAATAAGAAATTAACCATATTAGAAGTAATTTTAAAAGACCGCACCGGAGAAATAAAAATAAGTCGTTTTTTTGCAGGCCCTCGCTACAGCAATCGCGGCTGGCAAGAATTCAAAAAGCGCGAGTATTGTACTGGTGCGGTGCTAGCAGCTTCCGGGTTGGTGAAGCAGGGTAAATATGGAATTACTTTAGAAAATCCTGAGTTAGAAGTATTAGACGACTCCGGCGGTGCGATCGAATCAATGAAAGTCGGCCGCCTGATACCAGTTTATCCGCTGACGGAGGGGGTGGATGCTGGTTCGGTGAGGCGATCGATCTTGGCTGCAATGCCGGCGGCGAAAATGTTGCCAGAATCGCTACCAGAGGATTTGCGCGAGCGTTACGGTTTAATGGGTTTAGCCGATGCCGTGACTAATATTCACTTTCCGCTCGATCGAGATTGTTTGGCAGCCGCCCGCCGTCGCTTAGTTTTTGACGAATTTTTCTACCTGCAATTAGGACTTTTAAAGCGCCGCCAAACCCAAAGGAAAGCTCAAGCGAGTGCAGTCATCCTTCCTAGTGGCAAATTGATCGAACATTTTTATGAAATCTTGCCTTTTGCGTTGACGAATGCTCAGGAAAGAGTAATTAATGACATCCTCAACGATTTAGCTTCATCGCAACCGATGAATAGATTAGTTCAAGGCGATGTCGGCGCCGGCAAAACCGTAGTCGCCGTCGTGGCAATGCTAGCAGCTATTCAATCCGGCTATCAAGCCGCTTTAATGGCACCCACAGAAGTTTTAGCAGAACAGCATTACCGCAAATTGGTAAGTTGGTTTAACTTGATGCACTTGTCTGTTGAACTGTTAACTGGTTCCACAAAAGTAGCAAAGCGCCGAGAAATTCACAACCAGTTAGAAACCGGAGAATTGCCCGTTTTAGTGGGAACTCACGCACTAATTCAAGATACGGTAAATTTCCATAAATTGGGTTTGGCGGTAATTGACGAACAGCACAGATTCGGTGTACAACAGCGTGCTAAATTGCAGCAAAAAGGCGAAGCTCCCCACGTTTTGACGATGACGGCAACTCCCATTCCCCGAACGCTGGCGCTGACGCTGCATGGGGATTTAGATGTGAGTCAAATTGATGAACTTCCCCCCGGTAGGCAGGCGATTCAAACCACTGTACTGTCTGCAAAAGAACGGATTCAAGCTTACGATTTGATTCGGCGGGAAGTGGCGAGCGGGCGTCAAGTTTATGTGGTGCTGCCGCTGGTGGAGGAGTCGGAAAAGTTGGACGTGCGATCGGCAATTGAGGAAAAAGAAAAACTTGAAAAAAGTGTATTTCCTGAGTTTAAGGTGGGTTTGCTGCACGGGAGAATGAGCAGTGCCGACAAAGATGAGGCAATTTCTAAGTTTCGGGACAAAGAAACGGATATTTTAGTATCTACTACTGTCGTCGAAGTGGGAGTAGACGTGCCGAATGCCACGGTAATGCTGATTGAAAATTCTGAGCGTTTTGGACTGTCACAACTACACCAGTTGCGGGGTAGAGTGGGTCGGGGCAGCAACCGTTCTTATTGTTTGTTAATGCCCGGTTCCAAAACTGCGGAAGCTATGCAGAGAATGAAAGTTTTAGAACAATCTCAAGATGGTTTTTTTATTGCAGAAATGGACATGAGATTGCGCGGGCCTGGTCAGGTTTTGGGAACTCGGCAGTCGGGTTTGCCAGATTTTGCTTTGGCGAGTTTGGTGGAGGATCAGGAGGTTTTGGAGTTGGCGAGGGCGGCGGCTCAAATGGTAATTGATAATGATGAAAGTTTGAATCAATGGCCGGTGGTGCGGGATGAATTGGAGCGGAGATATCAGCGGATGATGAGCGGGTCGATTTTGACTTAGATAGTTTTGGACGCAGCAACGGGGTTTTTAATAATATTTTGTAGTCGCAGGTTAAGCGAATATCTATCAAAGTCGGCAGTTTATTGCTGCACTCACCCACCCTCTCCCCGTAGGCTGATTTATTTGCACCTACCTATTTAATGTCAGAAACCGGGTTTCTTGCCACAAAGTCACGTAAAAGCTGAGGTTTTTTGTCAGGAAAACCCGCTTTATACCGTTTTGCTGAGAATGGTGCAAAATATCAAGTTGAGCGAAGCGTCAAAAACAAGAATTTGTTGGGTACGCCTGCCTCAACCCAACCTACTTTCTGAACCCAACCTAACTTTCACAGAAAATTTTTCCCTTGGTCTAGGGTATTTTTATGAATTGTAAGGATTCCCGTACTGATTAAACCAAAAATCCTTCGCAGGAATGACGGGAAAGTGTCAAAATTAAGATAGTTCTGCCAGAAACAGGGGAAAGGAAATCTAGCCTGTACTGGCGCCTAAGGCAACATTGATTCCTCGCTGGTTACGCTTGCAGGTGGTCGCCGACGGTTCGTCGAATTTAATCTCAACAGTAATTATGAAAGATCTCACTCGTTATCGAAATATTGGCATCTTCGCCCACGTAGATGCTGGCAAGACCACCACAACAGAAAGAATCCTGAAACTGACAGGCAAAATCCACAAAATTGGTGAAGTTCACGAAGGCGCGGCGACTACTGACTTCATGGAACAGGAGCAAGAGCGCGGGATTACGATTCAGTCCGCTGCTACCACCTGCTTCTGGAACGATCATCAGCTCAACATCATTGATACTCCGGGACACGTCGATTTTACGATCGAGGTTTACCGTTCTTTGAAGGTTCTCGATGGTGGCATTGGTGTGTTCTGCGGTTCGGGTGGAGTTGAACCGCAATCTGAAACCAACTGGCGCTACGCTAACGATTCCAAAGTGGCTCGCGTCATCTACATCAACAAGCTCGATCGCACCGGTGCAGATTTTTACCGCGTTGTCAAGCAAGTCGATAAAATCCTTGGCGCTAAACCGATGGTAATGGTATTGCCGATCGGCATAGAAGAAAAGTTTTGTGGCGTAGTCGATTTGCTGACCCGCAAAGCCTGGATCTGGGATGACTCCGGCGATCCGATGAACTACGAAATTAAAGATGTCCCCGCCGATATGGTCGATGATGTCGAAACTTGGCGCGAACAGTTGATCGAACTGGCCGTAGAGCAAGACGACGCTCTGATGGAACAATATCTCGAAGGCAATGAACCGAGTATTGATGACCTCAAGCGCTGTATTCGCAAAGGTACTCGCGATCGGGCATTTTTCCCCACCTACTGTGGCTCATCGTTTAAAAACAAGGGCGTGCAGTTGGTTCTTGATGCCGTAGTTGACTACCTGCCAAACCCGATGGAAGTCACACCGCAGCCAGAAGTCGATCTCGATGGCGAGGAAACCGGCGAGTTTGCGCTCGTCGATCCCAACAGACCATTGCGGGCACTCGCGTTTAAGATCATGGACGATCGCTACGGCGCTCTAACCTTCACACGCTTGTACTCCGGTACTCTGTCCAAGGGCGACACCGTACTCAACACCGCCACAGGCAAAACCGAGCGCATCAGCCGTTTGGTGGAAATGCACGCCAACTCTCGCGAAGAAATTGAATCGGCCCAAGCCGGGGACATTGTGGCGATCGTCGGTATGAAAAACGTCCGCACCGGACACACCATCTGCGACCCCAAAAATCCCGCAACCCTAGAGCCGATGGTATTCCCTGATCCCGTTATTTCGATTTCGGTCAAACCGAAACAAAAAGGTGGCGAAGAAAAAATGGGAGCAGCCCTCACCAAGATGGTGCAAGAAGACCCATCCTTCCACATGGTGACGGATCAAGAAAGCGGCGAAATGATTCTCAAGGGGATGGGCGAGTTACACCTCGACATCAAAGTAGACATTCTCAAGCGCACCCACGGCATCGAAGTAGAAGTCGGCGAACCACAAGTGGCCTACCGCGAGTCGATTACCAAGCGCCTCGAAGACGAATACACCCACAAAAAGCAATCAGGTGGTTCCGGTCAATTTGCCAAAATCGGCTATGTGATCGAGCCTGGTGAGGTGGGAAGTGGCTTCCAGTTTGAGTCAAAAGTGACCGGTGGTAGCGTGCCGAGAGAATATTGGCCAGCCGTCGAAAAAGGCTTTGAAAGCTGCATCGACAAAGGCGTCTTGGCCGGATTCCCCTGCTTGGACTTGAAATTCACGCTTCTAGAAGGCGGTTTCCACCCCGTTGACTCGTCAGCAATGGCCTTTGAAATTGCTGCCAAAGCAGCCTATCGGCAGTCTCTGCCGAAAGCGGGGCCTCAGTTGCTCGAACCGATTATGAATGTCGATGTATTCACTCCAGATGATTACATGGGCGACGTGATCGGCGACCTCAACCGCCGCCGGGGGATGATGAAATCTCAGGAGACAGGACAAACAGGAGCACGGATCAAGGCAGATGTACCGTTGAGCGAAATGTTTGGTTACATTAGCGACTTGCGTACTATGACCTCTGGGCGCGGCCAGTTTTCCATGTCCTTCTCGCACTATGCTCCTTGTCCGAATAACATCGCTGAAGAAGTGATCAAGGCGGCAAAAGAGCGTCAAGCCGCGAAGTAATGTATTGACTGCGACGAAGTGATTTGTCGCAGTCAATCACCGATGTTAAAAACTAGAAAAATCTAGTTTTTAACATTGGTCAATGGAAGTATCCCAATTTTATTTTCGCAGGAGTGTTCGGTGTGAGAACTCGCTAGGGATATACAACCTAGCCAACGTCCCGCTCGCACTCCTCACAAATGCTTTTTACTCTCCGAAAGAGATGCTCCCTTCAAAAGTCTCTCTCAAAGGGCGATCGCGCATCAATCAAGATAATGTTTGCTAATATACAATCAATAATTTAAAAGCTAGGCAGGTAGCCATGACAGCCACCCTGATCCCGAGTCAAAGTAGCGGAATTCTGCTGAAAAACATTAGCTGGAAAACTTACGAATCCCTAGTGAATGAGTTAGCCCAACAGAGAGGAATTCGCCTGACTTACGATCGCGGAAATTTAGAAATTATGACTCCATCAGCCCCCCACGAAAAGTACAAAAAAATCTTGGGACGTTTTGTAGAAAGCGTGAGTGATGAATTGAATGTTGAAATTTGCAGTTTGGGTTCTCTAACTTGCAGGCGGGAGGATTTGGCTCGCGGTTTGGAACCGGATCAGTGCTACTATATCGAAAATGAGGATGTGGTTTGGGACAAAGAACAAATCGATCTCAATCAAGATCCGCCGCCAGATTTAGTTGTGGAAATTGACGTGACTAGTACAGCTCGGCGAAAATAGAATACCCACTAAACCGCTAATACTTTACCCTTATAAGTCCACTTGAAGGGCTT